>NZ_KQ961713.1:0-1462 GCF_001563605.1 Corynebacterium sp. CMW7794 | reverse complement strand
GGCTCTTCCGGTTTTAGAGTGCATTGATTAGTTCGCCGGGGGTTCGGGCGTGGCACAAGATATTGGGGTCCTTGGCTTTGTAGGAATAAGGGTGTCTAATCCATCCGTACAAACCAAGGACCTACTGTGCAGCCTAACGGAAATGTCATCGTCGATACCATCTGCCGCACCGCAGAACTAGGAGTTACTATCACCGGGGCCGCAGAACACGGCGATGTCACCGTCATCGAAGCCGAGCCCGTCGAGCCCATCAATGAATGCCCCACGTGCGGTCAGCCTGGAGTATTCCGCGACCACGTCATCCGCAGCCTGGTCGATCTGCCCATCGTCGGCCACCCAACACGCCTTCATGTGCGCCTTCCACGCTACCGGTGCACCAACAAGCGCTGCTTGCAGAAGATCTTCCGCGCGGGCCTTACCTGCGCGCCCGACAATTCAAAGACCACGGACAGGGTGACCCGCTGGATACTGCAACGACTCTGCCTAGATCGGATGAGCGTTGCCGCTGCAGCCAAGTCATTAGGCCTGGGGTGGGATACCACCAACGCCTTGGCCTTAGCCGCTGTCCAGGACTTGATCTACAACGACGAGCACTACCTCGACGGGGTCAAGGTCATCGGTGTTGATGAGCATCGCTGGTCGCACAACCGACGCACATGGCGCGACGGATACGTCACCGTCATCGTTGATATGACCGACCACCACGACAAGGATGGAAACGTCATCCGCCCCGCTCGGCTTCTTGACGTTGTCCCAGGCAGAAGCGCTGACGCGTTACGAACATGGCTGAATAATCACAGCGAGCAGTTCCGCGATCAGGTCAAGATCATCAGCATGGACGGCTTCCAAGGCTATGCCACCGCCGCTGGCGAAGTCATTCCCAACGCCACCCAAGTCATGGACCCGTTCCACGTTGTACGCCTGGCCGGTGACAAGCTCACCAAGTGCCGCGCCAGGCTCCAGTTAGAAACAACAGGCCGACGTGGCCGCAGCAAAGACCCGCTCTACCGCAACCGGAAAACTCTGTTGACCACCGAGGGCTTGCTCACCGACAAGCAGCGCGGGAGGCTTGAGGAACTGTTTGACTTCGACGACGACTACGCGCCGCTACAAGAGACCTGGACCTACTACCAACAAGTCATAAGCTGCTACAACAATCCCAACAAGCAAGCAGCCAAGAAAGCCATGAGCACGCTCATTGACACGCTTGTTGACATCAAAGACGCCGGGATCGCTGAGATCGCGCAGCTAGGCAGGACCATGAACAAACGCCGCAAGGACATCCTCGCCTACTTCGACCACGGAGTATCCAACGGACCTGTCGAAGCGATTAACGGTCGGTTGGAATTCCTACGCGGCATCGCCCTGGGATTCCGCAACCTCGACCACTACATATTGCGGTGCCTGATTCACGCCGCCAACATCCGACACAAAATCAATGCACTCTAAAACCGGAAGAGCC
>NZ_KQ961712.1:0-40682 GCF_001563605.1 Corynebacterium sp. CMW7794 | reverse complement strand
CAAAATCAATGCACTCTAAAACCGGAAGAGCCGAGAAAGTGCAGGATGATCCGCGCGGAGAAGTACCCCGCGAGAAGCGCGATGACTACGAGCACCGCGAGGATCGAACTGAGCCACACCAGAGACTTCTTACGCCGTGTCATACCATTAATTTTATTCACTGGATGGTGAAAGCACAGCGCAATGGGGTAAATGGTGACGAGTTTTAGATGACGAGGACGAGCTCGTTTCGACGGGTTTCGGTGGTGAGTCCTGCGGCCTGGGCAAGGGCGGCGACGTCGTCGATGGAGTAGGCCTCCGAGGGTGCGGTCGCGAGCACGCGGGCGAGCTGGCCCTTGTAGTGCTTATTGAAGTGGGAGACTACCTTGCGGGAGCCGTCCTCCTGCACGGACTCGACGCGGGCGGTCACAGCGCCTTGGAGCCGGCCGAGCTGCTGGTACGTGCCGGAGCGCAGGTCGACCACGAGTTCTTCATCCTGGACCTTTGTGAGCGCGTCTGTGATGAGCGAGCCCCAGCGCGATTTCATGGTGCGGCCCTCGAGTTTCGTGCCGCCGGACAGTCGGTAGTGGGGAATGAGATCGCCTGCGCGGACGAGTCCGAAGAGGGCGGAGCCGACGGCGAGGCGGGAGCGGGCGGCATCGGAAAGCGAGGGAGCGTCCAAAGCGTCGTAGAGGACGCCGGTGTAGCGCTCAAGGGCGGGCATGGTGGGGGAGGTAAAGAGCTCCGTGTTGGCGACGGCCTCCCCACGCAGCTTCTGCGAAATCTTGAGGATGCTGAGCGCCTCGTCGGGGTCCAGGGAGCTTAAGACTTCCGCGATTTCGCGGCGCGCCGGGTTAAGTTCCGGGAAGGACAAAGAGTCCAGGTCAAGCGGGGCGCCGGTGCCTCCGGGCGCCTTGGTTTCAGAAGGTGGGAGGACGATGAGCATGCCACTAGCGTAGCGCCCGGCCCAGCGGGGTAAAGTTGGGAACCATGATTACACGCCTTTCTACGCTCTTCCTGCGCACTCTGCGCGAGGATCCGGCCGACGCCGAAGTCACCAGCCACAAGCTCTTGGTCCGCGCGGGGTACGTGCGCCGTGCCGCGCCTGGTGTGTACACTTGGCTGCCGCTGGGTCTGCGCACGCTGCGCAAGATTGAGGATGTTGTCCGCCAGGAGATGAATGCCATCGGCGGCCAGGAAATGCTCTTCCCGGCGCTGCTGCCGCGCGAGCCCTACGAGCTCACGGACCGCTGGACCGAGTACGGGGATAACCTCTTCCGTCTCCAGGACCGCAAGGGCGCAGACATGTTGCTGGGCCCGACGCACGAGGAAATGTTCGCCTCTGCCGTCAAGGACATGTACTCCTCGTACAAGGACTTCCCGGTCACCCTGTACCAGATTCAGACCAAGTACCGCGACGAGGAGCGTCCGCGTGCGGGCATTCTGCGTGGCCGCGAGTTCGTGATGAAGGATTCCTATTCTTTCGACATGACGGATGAGGGCTTGGACGAGTCCTACATGCGTCACCGAAAGGCGTACCAAAACATCTTTAACCGCTTGAAGATCGATTACGCCATCTGCAAGGCGACCTCGGGTGCCATGGGCGGCTCTGCGTCGGAGGAGTTCCTGGCCGTGTCGCCTGCGGGCGAGGATACCTTCGTGCGCGCGACTGATGGCGACTACGCGGCGAACGTCGAGGCCGTTGTCACCCCGGTTCCGGCGGAGACCCCCATCGAGGGCCAGCCGGAGGCGACCGAGTACACGACCCCGGATGCAGAGACCATCGACACCCTCGTGGACTGGGCGAATGGCGAGGGCATCGAGATCGACGGTCGCGCCGTGACGGGCGCAGACACGCTCAAGTGCATGGTCATCAAGACTGCCGCGCCGGCGGCATCGGAAGAAGAGAAGGAATGGGAGCTCGCTGCGGTTCTCATCCCGGGCGATCGCGCGCTGGACGAGAAGCGTCTCGAGGCGTCGCTGGAGCCGGTCGAGTTTGAGCTGGCGTCGGATGCCGACTTTAAGAAAGACCCGTTCCTGGTCAAGGGCTACGTGGGGCCGCGTGCCCTTAATGCCAATGGCGTCAAGGTTTACGCTGACCCGCGCGTGGTCAACGGCTCCTCCTGGATCACGGGCGCGGATGCGAAGAACCGCCACGTGGTGGGGTGCGTGGCTGGCCGTGACTTCACTGTCGACGAGTTCATCGAGGCAGCGGAGATCAAGGAAGGCGACCCGGCTCCGGAGGGGCAGGGCACGCTGACGCTGGAGCGCGGCATCGAGCTGGGCCACATCTTCCAGCTGGGCCGCAAGTACACGAAGGCCTTTGACGTCCAGATCCTCGACGAGAACGGCAAGCGCGCCGTCCCGACCATGGGTTCCTACGGCATCGGCGTCTCCCGCATGATGGCTGTTCTCGCCGAGCAGCGCTCGGACGAGAAGGGCCTCAACTGGCCCATTGACGTCGCGCCGTACCAGGTGCACGTGGTCGTTGCGAACAAGGATCAGGCGGCTCTCGAGGCGGGCGACAAGCTCGTGGCTGACCTGGATGCTTCCGGTATCGAGGTCCTCTTCGACGACCGCCCGAAGGTCTCCCCGGGTGTGAAGTTCAAGGACGCCGAGCTGCTGGGCATGCCGTTCATCGCGATCCTGGGCCGCTCCTTCAAGGATGGCATTATTGAGCTGCGTATCCGCGGAGGCGAGACCCTCGAGGTCCCGGCTGCGGAGATTGTGGAGAAGCTCACCTCGCTCGTGCGCGGTTAGTTTTCGTTGCGCGAGGCGCCCCATCGACGTGTGTCGGTGGGGCGTTCGTGATTGTGGAGGGACAGAAGGGATCTTGTGAGGCTCCCTTTTGTTCGACTGTGTAACGACTATGTAAAAGGAAACCAGAGGAAGTAAACCGAGCGGGTCTGGGAGATGTGTGGTTTACCTTTGGTGGTTTCCTTGTGCGTGCGTCACCACGGTTGGTGGGGCTAGGCTCGAGGTATGAACATCGATTGGAATGAAGCCCGCGCGTTGACGTTCGGTTCGGTCATGCTCACCATGGGCACCCTCCACTTCGTAAAGAAGGAGGAGTTTGAGTCCATCGTGCCGCCGCAGTTGCCGGGCACGGCGCGGTTGTACAACTACGTCTCGGGCGTGTGGGAGTTGGGGACGGGTGCCGCAGTAATCAATAAGAAAACCCGCCCTGTGGGCGGGTGGTCAGCGCTCGGGTTGCTCGCGGCCGTGTGGCCGGCGAACTTCTATCACGCCGCGCGCGATTTGAAGACCGGCGCGGGGTGGGGGAAGAAGGCCTATCACGCGCTGCGCCTTCCGGCGCAGCTGCTCATGATGCGTGCGGCCTATCGGCTCACGCGCTAGCGGCTAGTAGGTCAGCGGGCCGCCGCAGTTGGGCCAGGCGCCAGCGCCCTGGCCAGCGAGGACGCGCTCGGCGAT
Organism: Corynebacterium sp. CMW7794; assembly: GCF_001563605.1. NCBI lineage: Bacteria > Bacillati > Actinomycetota > Actinomycetes > Mycobacteriales > Corynebacteriaceae > Corynebacterium > Corynebacterium sp. CMW7794. Next base: position 37,271 of record NZ_KQ961712.1, on the reverse strand, counting down.
GTCGATCTGCTGGGCCTTGGTGGCCTGGTCTGCGGTGGGCGCGTACTGCTGACCGCCGTAGCCGGCCCACGTGTCGTAGCTGAACTGGACGCCGCCGTAGTAGCCATTGCCCGTGTTGATATTCCAGTTGCCGCCGGACTCGCACGCGGCGACCTGGTCCCAGGCCGCGGTGGAGGCGGCGTGAGCGGCGGGGGCGCCGACGGCGGTAAGCGCTGTGGTAAGCGCTGTGGCGGCACCGAAGGTTGCGAGAGTCTTCGTCATAGAACGCATGGAGTTAGTGCTCCTTTGCATGGTTGAGGTCAGATTCTTGAAAGCAGCGGGAGGAGGGCCTGCCGCGTCCATGCCGACCCAACGTAGGAGTCCATGCGAGTATGTGCAATGAAAATCAACGCATAATTACCTGTCCTTCCGCTGAGCGGAGGACAGGCTTCTATCAGGAGCGCTGTGCAGCGGGGGATTCGGCAGATTTAAGGGAAACCGTTTCCGAGTCGGATTTTCCGGCCGGGTGGGCGGGCCACCAGAATTTCTCGCCGAGGAGCTGGACGAGGGCGGGCACGAGGACGGTACGCACGATAAGAGTGTCGAGGAGGACACCGATGAAGACCGTGATGCCCAGCTGCGCGAGGACGACGAGGGGAAGGACGCCGAGTGCGGCGAAGACGGCGGCCAGCAGGATGCCTGCTGAGGTGATGACGCCGCCGGTGGCCGAGAGCGCGGTGAGCACGCCGCGGAGGGTGCCAACACTGCGGGCGTCCTCGCGGGCACGGGTGATGAGGAAGATCGTGTAGTCGATGCCGAGGGCGACGAGGAAGACGAACGCGAAAAGCGGCGTCGTGGAGGCGAAGCGGTCGAAGCCGAAGATGTAGTAGCTTACCCACCAGCCCAGGCCCAGGGCGGCGACATTGGTGAGTAAGACGGAGGCGACCATGATGAGCGGCGCGAGCAGGGAGCGCAGCATGAGGATGAGCGCGCCACATACAAGAGCGAGGACGAGCGGGAAGATGGTGCGGCGATCGTCGGCTGCGGCGGATTCTTCGTCCGCGAGCTGAGCGTCGGAGCCGCCCACGTAGGTCTCGCCCGGCAGCTGCCCGCGTAGTTCAGAGAAATGGGCGGAAGACTGGAAGAGCGTCCAGCCGTTGCCGGCGCCGGTCTCTTGAGCGTCGGGGAGGGCCTCCTTCACCGCGTCCGCGTCGCGGGTGGCGATAATGGTCGGAGTGGCGGATTGCTCGGGGAATTTCTCTTCGAGCTCGGTGCCAGCGGAGATGGATTCCGGGGTGTCGAGGAACTGGTCGGATTGGGTCAGCCCCGTGGAAATGTGGGCGTAGCCGGAAGCGCACACGGCGAGCAGGAGAAGGGAGACGGCCGTGACGAGCTTGGGGCGTGCGCCCACAAGGCCGCCCACGCGGTCCCAGAGCTTGTGGTTCGGCTCGGTGCCGACTTCGGGGCGGCGGGGCCAGAAGATCCAGCGACCGAAGGTCACGAGCACGCCGGGCAGGACGAACAGGGCGAAGAGCCACGCGATGATGATGCCCGTGGCGGACGCGAGGCCCAGGCCACGGGTGTTGGGGACGGACGAGAGCAGCAGACAGAGCACGCCGAGGATCACGGTCGTCGCCGAGGCGGTGACAGCCTTGAGCGTGGGCAGCCAGGCGGCGGCCATGGCGGCGAAGCGGTCCTCGTGGCGCGTGAGCTCATCGCGGTAGCGCGAGATAAGCAGTAACGCGTAGTTCGTGCCCGCGCCGAAGACGAGGACGGAGAGGATGCCGGAGGTCGACTCGTTCCAGGCGAGGCCGGTGGCGTCGAGGACGTAGGTATAGATGGTTGCGGCGACTCGGTCAGCGATGCCGATGACGAGCAGCGGCAGGATCCACAGGATGGGGGAGCGATACGTCGCGATGAGCAGGAGCGCCACGATGGCCGCGGTGACGCCAAGGAGCAGGAAGTTGGCGCCTTCGAAGACGCTGGCGAGGTCAGCGCGGATCGCGGCCGGGCCGGTGACCTGGACGGTCACGCCCTCCGGTGCGCCGTCGGTGAGGCGCGCGCGTAGGTCTTCGACCTCGGTGGCGTTCTGCGAGGAGCTCGTGGACTCCACGTTGTAGGGCACGATGGCACCGTCGCCGGCCTCATTCGGAATGACGGGGCCCAAGTCACCGGCGAGTTTCTGCAACTCGTCCATGTGTGTGCGCACGTCACCGCTGAAGAAGACGATGGCCGCCTGAGATCCGCCGGCGCCCGAGGCCTCCTGAACCTCGGCCTGGATGTTGGCGACGCGGGTGGACTCCGCGTCGCTCGGCAGGGAATGAGTACCCGCGTTGGGCTGCTCCACACCTCCCAGCGACATCGCCCCGATACCGAGGATGAGTAAGAGGAGAGCGAGCCAGCGTGCGGACTTCTGGCGTGAAGCGGTCATAGCCGCCCACCTTACCCGCTAGACGGTGCGCGCCCAGGCGGCGGTCCCCACGAGCCAGCGCAGCCACGCGGTCGCATCCGTCGCCTCGGTGGTCGCGGCAGCTGTGGCTTCGTCCCGGCCCGCGATTGTCGCCGCCTGCGTCCAGCGTTCCTGCGTGCGTGCGTTTAACTGCGTGACGTAGTCTGCGGAGCTCGCCGTGTCTGTGGGCAGCGGCAGGTCCGTCGCAGTGTAGGCCGCGGCCTGCGCCGGGGCCTCGGCCTTGGCGTCTGCCAGCAGGCCCCGCAGCCATGCGGCGATCTGCTCGTGGTCAGCGATGAGGCTGCCGATGCGCCCCTCCTGATCGCCCGCCGCAAATGCCTTCGCCGTGTCCAGTCCCCAGATGGTCTCGTATTCCCACGCGAGGAGATCCTTTGCCTGGTCGATTTCGGCTGGGGTAAGCATAAGGTCCGGCTCGGCGAGCTGCGGCGCGGCGCTGGCGGCATCGTCAATAGCGTGGGAGACGATGAGCGCGCGGGATTCGACGGGGACGGCGGCGGTGAGCGGATCGATGGGCTCGGCGTGCTTCGTGGAGTACTCCGCCACGGCGGCGTCGCGGTCGACCTGGCAGGAGCCAGGGGAGGTGCCGTCCTCGGCGAACCCGCAGGTGCGGGCGACCTCGGCCCAGAGGGCATCGGCATGCTCTGCGTTGCCCTGGGACTGCGCTTGCGCGGCGAGTTCGATAAGGGTCGGGTCCGGCCGCGGGCCGAAGTAGTCGATGACAGGCGCGCACCCGGCGGTGAGCAGGGCGGCGGGCAAGACGGCGGCAATGAGCATTCGGCGTAACACGCAGTCAACCTTAGCGCGCCTGCGAGACGTGGGAAGCGGCTAGGGTAGAACGCATGGCTTTTCCCACTCCACAGATTTTGACCGAGCGGCTTACCCCGCTGTTGGCCGCGCGCGGGCTTGACCTTGAGCACGTCAAGGCAACTCCGGCTGGCAAGAAGTCCCAGGTGGTTATCCGCGTCGATGGCGACGAACGCCCGAGCTCGGATCTGCTGGGGGAGGTCTCCGATGAGATCTCCACGTTTTTCGACGACCTAGAGGCGCGCGGCGATCTCAATTTCGGCGCAGGCTACACGCTGGAGGTTTCCACGCCGGGCGTGGATCTGCCGCTCACCGCGCCGCGCCATTTCCGTCGCAACCGTGGCCGTGTTATTTCGCTGGAGGGGAAGACCGTGGGCCGACTGGGAGCGCTGTCTCCTGACGAGTCCTCGGTGATCCTCGTCGCGCGCGCGAAGAAAGAGCTGCGCGTGAGCGTCGCACGATTGGAAAATCTGGCTGGTGCGGTGGTAGAAATTGAATTCGCACGCGCACCCGAAGACGAGCTTCGAGTGACTGAGCAATCGTTTGAACAAGCAGCCGAGCAGGCTGACCGAGAGGACTAATAAGTGAATATCGACATCGCGGCATTGCGCACCATCCAGACGCAGCAGGGCATCCCCGTGGGTGATCTGCTGCAGACCATCGCATCCGCTTTGCTCTTCTCCTACCGCGAATACCGCGCGACGGAGCCGGACGAGAACGTCAAGGCCCGCGTGGACATCGACGGAGACACCGGCGCCGTGGCCGTCATCGTCACCGAGACCGACCCGGAGACCGGCGAGGTCGTCACCGAATATGACGACACCCCAGCCAACTTCGGCCGCGTGGGCGCCCACGCCGTGCGCGACGCCATCCTGCGCCGCATGCGTGAGGCTGAGGCCGACCGCACCTTTGATTCCTACACGCCGCTCACCGGTCGCGTGGTCTCCGGCATCGTGCAGCGCGACGCGCGCGCCAACGAGCGCGGTATCGTCGTGGTCCAGCTCGGCACCGAAGCCGACGCCCAGGACGGTATCCTCCTGCCCGCCGAGCAGATCCCGGGCGAGACCTTGAAGCACGGTGACCGCGTCAAGGCGTATGTCGTCGACGTGCATAAGAACGGCGCTGCCGTGCAGGTGAGTCTCTCGCGCACCCACCCGGAGCTCGTCCGCGGCCTCTTCGAGCTGGAGATCCCGGAGGTTGGCGACGGCTCCGTGGAGGTCATCTCCATTGCCCGCGAGGCTGGCCACCGCACGAAGATCGCCGTGCAGGGCAAGGCCAAGGGCCTTAATGCCAAGGGCGCCTGCATTGGCCCCAAGGGGGCGCGCGTCAACAACATCATGCGTGAGCTCCACGGCGAGAAGATCGACATTATTGACTTCAACGAGGACCCGGCCGTCTACGTGGGCAATGCGCTTGCACCGTCTAAGGTCGTGCGCGTCGACGTCCTCGATCCGGAGTCGCAGATCGCCCGCGTCACCGTGCCGGATTACCAGCTTTCGCTCGCCATCGGCAAGGAGGGCCAGAACGCTCGTCTCGCCGCGCGTCTTACCGGCTGGAAGATCGACATCCACTCGGACGCGGAGTCTGCAGAGTAAATTGTGGTGTCGCGCCGCGTAATTTTGGTGTCGCGTCACCACGCTTGCGTGGCGGCGCGTTTACCCTAAGTTCAAATTCTGCGTCATGTCGCGTAGACTAAGGAACGGCCCTCATGTGCCGGTGGACACCGGTGGTAATCCCGCACGCCCTGAATCGGAGCGTGCACGAGCACGAAGGAGTTGACCTCGCTATGACGTCACCCCGTGTGCGTACGTGCATTGCCACTCGCGACCGCCGCCCCGATACCGAGCTGCTCCGCGTGGTCCTCGACCCCGCAGATCCAACTCGCGTCGTGGCCGATCCGCACCGCCGCCTTCCCGGACGGGGAGCGTGGCTCACGCCGGATGTGGGCGCATATGAGCTAGCGGAGCGCCGCCGAGCTTTCGGTCGCGCGCTGCGCACGTCTACCCACGTGGACACAGGTCAAGTACGTTCGTACCTGGAGTCGGTCGCGGCGCCCTAACGTGGTGCCGGACCCAGATTGCATAAAGGAAGACCCCACACTGATGAGCGCACAACGATGAAGCATCAGCGATGAAAGTCGTCAACAACAACTCTTGACGGTGGCCGCCACTTTCGCGGCCATCCTCAAGTAACAACCAAGAGGAGACAAGTGGCCGGAAAGCTACGCGTTCACGAGCTCGCGAAAGAGCTCGGAGTAACCAGCAAGGAACTGCTCGCGACCCTGAAGGACCAGGGCGAGTTCGTTAAAACCGCATCGTCCACCATCGAACCGCCGGTGGTGAAGAAGATGCGTGCCTTCTACGAGCCGCAGGGCGCCAAGGATGACGCCCAGCAGCCCGCGAAGGGTGGCGCGCCCAAGTCGGGTGCTGCCAAGCCGGGACAGTCTGCTGCCCCGAAGCCGGGCGCTGGCAACCCCAAGCCGGGCCAGCAGGCCCCGTCTGCGCAGGCGAAGCCGGGCAAGCCCGCGGAGAAGTCGGGACCGAAGCCGGGCGCACCCAAGCCGGGTGCAGAGAAGTCTAACGCCGCTAAGCCGGGCCAGCCCGCGTCGAAACCGGCGCAGGGCGCCCCGAAGCCGGGTCAGTCCGCTGCCCCGAAGCCGGGCGCACCGACCCCGCGTTCTATGCCGAAGCCGGGCGGCACGCGTCGTGTGGCGAATAACCCGTTCTCCACGGGTTCGAGCGACCGTCCGGGCCCGCGTCCGGGTGGCTCCAAGGGCCCGCGCGCAGGTAAGGGCGGCGAAGGTCGTGGCCACGGTGGCCAGGGCGGCCAGAACCGTGGCGGTCAGAACCGCGGCCAGCAGGGCGGCCAGGGTCGTCCGGGTGGCCAGCAGGGCGGCGGTCGTCGTCCGAGCCCGGCCATGATGCCGGCGCACCCGAATCCGGCTACGATGCCGTCCAAGTCCTCCAACGCCGGTGGCGGCGGACGCGGCCGCGGCGGTTCCCGTCCGGGCCAGCACGCTGCTGGTGGCGGCGGATTCCGTGGTGGCGGCGGTCGCGGCGGTCGTCGCGGCGGCACCGCGGGTGCATTCGGACGCCCGGGTGGCGCTCCGCGTCGCGGCAAGAAGTCGAAGCGTCAGAAGCGCCATGAGTACGAAGAGCAGCAGAAGCACGAGGTTGGCGGCGTCCGCCTGCCCGACGGCGGCGGCAAGGTCGTTCGCCTGCGTCGCGGCGCGTCGCTCGCTGACTTCGCTGAGAAGATCGGTGCCGATCCGGCAGCGCTCGTCCAGGCTCTGTTCAACCTCGGCGAGATGGTGACCGCAACGGCGTCCGTCTCCGAGGACACGCTGCAGCTGCTCGGCTCTGAGATCAACTACGAGGTGCAGGTCGTCTCGCCGGAGGACGAGGACCGCGAGCTCCTCGAGTCCTTCGACCTCCAGTTTGGCGAGGACGAAGGCGGCGAGGAAGCCCAGGAGAAGCGTCCCCCAGTCGTCACGGTCATGGGCCACGTCGACCACGGTAAGACCCGCTTGCTCGACACCATCCGTAAGACGCACGAGCGCGAGGGTGAGGCCGGCGGCATCACCCAGGGCATCGGCGCCTACCAGACCACGGTGGAGCTCGAAGATGGCCCGCGCACGATTACGTTCCTGGATACCCCGGGTCACGAGGCGTTTACCGCCATGCGTGCGCGTGGTGCCCAGTCCACGGACTTGGCGATCCTCGTTGTCGCTGCCGATGACGGCGTTATGCCGCAGACGGTGGAGGCCATCAACCATGCGAAGGCTGCGGACATCCCGGTCGTCGTTGCGGTGAACAAGGTCGATAAGCCCGAGGCACAGCCGGACAAGATTCGTGGCCAGCTCACCGAGTACGGCCTCATCCCGGAGGAGTACGGCGGCGACACCATGTTCGTCGACATCTCTGCGAAGGCCGGCACGAACATCGAGGACCTGCTCGAGGCTGTCATCCTTACGGCGGACGCGGCGCTCGAGCTCACGGCGAACCCGAACATGGACGCCCAGGGCGTTGCTATCGAGTCCCACCTCGACCGTGGCCGTGGCCCGGTCGCGACGGTCATCGTTCAGCGCGGTACGCTGCGCGTCGGTGATTCCATCGTCGTGGGTGACGCACATGGCCGTGTGCGCCGCATGCTCGACGAGTTCGGCAACGACGTGGACGAGGCGGGTCCGTCGCGCCCGGTCCAGGTCCAGGGTCTCAACGGCGTGCCGGGTGCGGGCGACAACCTGCTCGTGGTCGAGGACGACCGTGTCGCGCGTCAGATTGCCGCGCAGCGTGATGCCCGCAAGCGTTCCGCTCTGCAGGCGAAGTCCCGCAAGCGCGTCTCTCTCGAAGACCTGGATGCCGTGCTCAAGGAGACCTCCACGCTCAACCTCATTCTCAAGGGCGACAACGCCGGTTCGGTGGAAGCCCTCGAGGACGCGTTGCTCGACCTGGAGATCGACGACGAGGTCCAGCTCAACATCATCGACCGCGGTGTCGGTGCTGTCACGCAGACCAACGTCTCGCTCGCGGCTGCCTCGGACGCCATCATCATCGCGTTCAACGTGCGTGCTGAGGGTAAGGCAACGGAGGAGGCCAACGCCGAAGGCGTGGACATCCGTTACTACACCATCATCTACCGCGCCATCGAAGAGATTGAGCAGGCTCTCAAGGGCATGCTCAAGCCCATCTACGAAGAGCGCGACACTGGTGCGGCCGAGATCCGCGCGCTGTTCAAGTCCTCTGCGGTGGGTACCATCGCCGGCCTTATGGTCACCGAGGGCAAGATCAAGCGCAACGGCAAGGTGCGCTTGGTCCGCGATGGCAACGTCATTTCCTCCGACGCGAAGATCGAGTCTCTGCGTCACGAGAAGGACGATGTCACCGAGATGAACGCCGGTTACGAGTGCGGTGCTGTCCTGTCTTACCCGGATATCCAGGTGGGCGACATCCTGCAGGCCTACGAAGAGGTCGAGGTTCCGCGCGACTAGTCGCGTGAGTTCTATACCGGAATAATTCGACGCTGAGCCCGCGTTTCCTGAATTGAGGAAACGCGGGCTTTCGCGTGCCCGCCCCGCTAGGTGCGCGAGGGAGGGCTTGTCCTCTAGACTTGGTTGGTTGAACGCCGCGTCTGCGGCAAGCTGTAAGCATGAAGGAGTAGCCATGGTTGATCACGCCCGCGCGGCCCGTATGGCCAAGCGCATTCAGGAGATCGTCGCCAGTGCCATCGAGCGTCAGATTAAAGACCGCCGTCTCGAGTTGGTAACCATCACGGACACCCGCGTCACCGGCGATTTGCACGACGCCACGGTGTACTACACCGTCCGTGGCAAGGACCTGAACTCCGAGCCGGATCTGGACCAGGCGGCCGAGGCGCTCCACCGCGCCAAGGGTCAGTTGCGCAAGATCGTGGGCGATCAGCTCTCCGTGCGCTTTACGCCCACACTGAGTTTCGAGTTCGATGCCGTGCCGGAGGCCTCCGCGCACATGGAGGAGCTGCTTGAGCGCGCTCGTCAGCGCGACGCGGAGCTGGCCAAGCTCAAGGAGAACGCGCGTCCAGCGGGCGACGCGAACCCGTACAAGACGTCGGGCGAGGAGGAGTAGATGGCCGGAACTGAAGCACAATTCCAGGCGGTTGTTGACGCCCTCAAGGCGGCGCAGCGCGTCTGCATCATCACACACCTGCGCCCGGATGCCGATGCCGTCGGTTCGGCCTCGGCACTCGCCCTCGGCCTGGATCAGTTGGGCAAGGAGTCGACCATCGTCATCGGCCAGCGCCGCCCGGTCTCGGAGAACCTGCTCACCATTCCGGGCTCCGAGCGCATTCAGCTCGCCTCCTCGTTGCCGGAAAACTATGACGTCTACGTCACGGTGGATTGCGGCGCCATCGACCGCACGGGTCTGCTCGAAGACGACGTGGCGACGGTCGACAACCTCGTGTGCATCGACCACCACTCCTCGAACAAAGGGTTTGGCTCCATCAACCTCGTGCTCGATGAGTGCGAGTCCACGACGGTCGTATTGACGCGCGTGCTCGACTTGCTCTCCGTCCAGCTCGATACGAAGATCGCGCACGGCCTCTACGCCGGCCTGATGACGGACACCGGCTCCTTCCGCTGGGGCCGTCCGGCCATGCACATGTACGCCCACCGCTACATGCAATACGGGCTCGACACCAAGCAGATCGCCGTGGACCTCATTGACTCCACGAATGCGGATGACCTGCAGATGGTCGGCCGCGTGCTCTCTGGCCTGCGCATCTTGCCGGCGGGCCCGCACCACCTGGGCATCCTCGTCGCCTCGCTCGAATTCGCTGAAGGTTCGGCCGAGGGCTCCGTGGAGTCGCTCGTCGACTTCGTCCGCGCGCTCGACGGTTCTGATATTGGCGTCGTTTTCAAGGAACAGTCCCGCGGCGTGTGGGCGGTCTCCCTGCGCTCGTCCACGGTCAACTGCGCCGAGATCGCCGGCCGCCTCGGGGGTGGCGGACACGTGCCGGCCGCCGGCTACACCACGTACGGTGACGAGGGGGAGATCATCAACCAGCTCGTCACCCTGCTCGCCGAAGAATGACCGAGGAGACAGTTTCCGCGCGACGGATTTTCGGCCTAGCCCTGCCCGCCTTGGGCGTGCTGGCCGCGATGCCGCTCTACCTGCTCCTCGACACCGCTGTCGTGGGACGCTTGGGTGCCACGGCGCTCGCGGCCCTGGGGGCCGCCGCGACCGTGCAATCGGTCGTCACCACCCAGCTGACTTTCCTGTCCTATGGCACCACGGCGCGCTCCGCCCGCTTCTACGGCCGTGGCGACCGCCAGGCCGCCGTCGCTGAGGGCGTCCAGGCCACCTGGGTGGCCCTGGGCGTGGGAGCGATCCTCATGGCCCTCATGTGGGTCTTCGCCGGGAGCATCGGCAGGTTCATGACGGGCTCCGAGGAAGTCGCGCGCCTAGCCGCCGAGTGGCTGCGCCTCGCGGCGCTCGCCATCCCGCTTACCCTCGTGGAAATGGCCGGCAACGGCTGGATGCGCGGCGTCCAAGATACCCGCAAGCCGCTGTTGTTCACCCTGGCCGGGCTCATCCCGGGTGCCATCGCCGTGCCCATCTTCGTGCACTTCTGGGGCGTTCTCGGCTCCGCGGCGGCGACCGTGCTGGGCATGGGGATCATCGCCGCGTGCTTCCTGCGTGAGCTCCACCGCGAACATGAGGGGGACTGGCGCCCGGACCGAGGGGTCATCGGCAAGCAATTGGTGCTCGGCCGCGACCTCATCGTGCGGTCGCTCGCGTTCCAGGTGGCGATGCTCTCCGCGACGGCCGTGGTGGGACGCTTCGGCACGGCGCCCCTGGCCGCGCATCAGATTATGACGCAGCTGTGGAATTTCCTGACACTCGTCCTCGACTCGCTCGCCATCGCGGCGCAGACGCTTATCGGTGCGGCCCTCGGCGCTGGTCACTCCGCCAAGCGAGTGGGGCAGCGGATTGTGGGCTACTCGGCAGGCTTCGCGGTGGCACTCGCGGTCGTCTTCGCGGTGGGTGCCTCCCTCATTCCGCGGATCTTCACCCAGGACTCCGCGGTGCTCGACGCGCTTGCGCGACCGTGGTGGGTCATGGTTGCCATGGTCATCACGGGTGGTGTGCTCTTCGCACTCGACGGCGTGCTGCTCGGCGCGGGCGATGCCGCCTTCCTGCGCACGCTCACCCTTGCCTCCGTTATCCTGGGGTATCTGCCCGGCGTTTTCCTCGCCTATGCCCTGGACTGGGGGCTTACCGGCGTGTGGGCCGGACTCGCGGCGTTTATCGCCCTCCGCACCGTGGGCGTGATTTATCGTTTTAAGTCAATGAAGTGGGCCAGAAAGGAGCTGTAGATGGCAACCCTATGGGCCGTGTCCGATCTGCATGCGGCGGCCAAGGCAAACCGGCCCCGCATCGAGGCGCTGCAGCCTTCCGATCCAAGTGATTGGCTCATCGTCGCTGGCGATGTTGCGGAGCGCACTGACCTCATTTTGGAGATCCTCGGCGAGCTGGCGTCGCGCTATGCCACCGTCATCTGGGTTCCTGGCAACCACGAGCTTTTTGCCCGCAGCCAGGACCGCTTCCGCGGCCGCGCGAAGTACGCCAAGCTCGTGGCCGGCTGCCGCCGCCTGGGCGTCATTACGCCAGAGGACCCGTACCCCGTCTTCCACGGGGTGACCATCGTCCCGCTCTTTACGCTCTACGATTACAGCTTCCGCACGCCGGGTGTCTCGGCCGAGGACGCCGTCTCCGCGGCGGGGGAGAAGGGCATCATGATGACCGACGAGGTGGCCATCGCCCCCTTCGTTGATATCCGCGCGTGGTGCTGGGACCGCCTCGCGTACTCGATTAAGCGCTTGTCCCGGATCGACGGGCCCACGATTCTCATTAACCACTGGCCGCTCGTCCAAGAGCCCACGCAGCGCATGCGCTATCCCGAGGTCGCCCTGTGGTGCGGCACCCGCCATACCCGCGCGTGGCCGAAGCGCTACCACGCGCAGCAGGTCATCTACGGTCACCTCCACATCCCGGTGGTCGAGGAGATCGACGGCGTCACGCACGCCGAGGTTTCCCTGGGCTACCCGCGCGAATGGCAAAGCCGCGACGGACAGGTCTGGCCGTACAAGGTGATGGGCTCATGATCGATAACGTGCTCTTCCCTGACTCCGCGCGCTTTTGCTACGTGCGCACCTCGGAACCCGACCTTTTAAACTATGACGGCCTCGATCCCCTCGAGCGCACCCTGGTTAGCCAAGCCGTGGACGTGCGCAAGGCCGAATTCGGCGACGCCCGCTGGTGCGCCCACCAAGCCCTCTCCGAGCTCGGCGCGACGGGGCCCGTCTTAAGAGGGGAACGCGGCATGCCGCTCTTCCCGGACGGTTTCGTGGGCTCCATTACCCACACCCAGGGCTTTCGCGCGGCCGTTGCGGCACCCTATTCCTCCGTCCGGTCGATTGGCATCGACGCCGAGCCTGCCGATGTCCTCCCCGAAGGCGTCTTCGACGCCATCGCCCGGGCCAGCGAGGTGCCCCAAATGTCCAAGCTCGTCGCCGCCGGCGTGACCTGCCCGGACCGCTTGCTTTTCTGCGCGAAGGAGGCCACGTACAAGGCGTGGTTTCCCATGACGCAGCGCTGGCTCGACTTCGACCAAGCGGAAATCTCGTTGCGCGCGGACGGCACGCTCATCTCCTATATCTTGGCGCGCCCCACGCCCGTGCCTTTCATCGAGGGCCGCTGGGTCATCCGCGACGGCTACGTCATCGTCTCGACCGTGGTGCCGCATACCCTCTGACACTTCGCGTGCGGGTTCAAACGTGAATGAGTCATGGGTTTTCGGCAAGAAACTCCGTGACTCATTCATACTTCGACTTAGAGCGTCGACGGCCGCGCCACGAAGACCGTCGCGAGGCGCTTGCCCTTCTCCTTGATGAGCGCAACGGACCTGCCGGACGGGTCCACGGCCGCGTGCACGCCTTTCAAGCCCCGTGGCTCGAGCCATTTGCCCATGGCCAGCGCCGCCGCTTCTTCTTCCGTGACGTCGAGGACCGGATAGGAGCGCGCCAGCGCCTCGTCGAGAGACAGCGACAAGGTAGGGGATTCTTCCAGTTCCTCCAGCGTGCGTGCGTCGGCCAAGGTAAAAGGCCCGACCTCGGTTCGCCGCAGGGCCGTGAGGTGCCCGCCCACGCCGAGTGCTTCGCCGAGGTCGCGGGCCAGCGAGCGGATATACGTACCCGAGGAGCACTCCACGTGGACGTCGACGTCTACAAACGATCCCCGGCGAATCTCCAGGATGTCGAAGCGAGAAATCGTTACAGGACGCGCGGGAATCTCGACGTCTTCGCCGGCGCGGACGCGTTCGTAGGCACGCTTGCCGTCGATCTTGATAGCGGAGACTGCCGCGGGCTTTTGCATGATGTCTCCGGTGAGCGCGGCGACGCCGTCGGTGATGGCGGCATCGGAAAGCGCGGACGGGTCCGCAGAAGAGATGGTCTCGCCCTCCGCGTCATCCGTGGAGGTCGCTTGGCCCAGGCGGATGGTGGCGTCATAGGCCTTCGTGGAGGCGACCATGTGCGCGAGGAACTTCGTGCCGCGCTCGAGGCCCAGGACGAGCACTCCCGTCGCCATGGGATCCAACGTGCCCGCGTGGCCCACCTTCTTCGTGTGGAAGAACCTGCGCAGACGCCCCACGACATCGTGGGAGGTCATGCCCGCGGGCTTGTCAACGACAACGAGGCCGGAGGTGGCGAGTGCATCAGTCATGTCCGCTAGTCTAAGCGACGGGGCACGCGTGAACTAACATGGTGCGCGTGGATATTTGGTATGGACTCAGCGAGGTCGAGTGCTCGCACGGCAGCATCGTGACCATCGGCGTTTTCGACGGCGTACACCGCGGCCACCGGCTGCTTATCGATGCCGCCGTGGAACGTGCCCACGCCGAGGGCCGCTCGGCCGTCGTCGTCACCTTCGACCCGCATCCCGTGTCGGTCTTCCTGCCGGAGCGCGCGCCGCTGGCCGTGACGACCCTTGAGGAGCGCCTGCGTTTGCTGGAGAGCTACGGCGTCGACGGCGTCCTCGTTATCGACTTCACCAAAGAACTCGCCGGCCTGAGCCCAGAGGCGTACGTGGACCGGCTCCTCGTCGACGCCCTCCACGCCCGCGGTGTGGTCGTGGGCCAGAATTTCTCGTTCGGCGCGAACGCCGCCGGCACGCCGGAACTGCTCACTGCGTTAGGAAAGACACAAGGATTCGACGTCACCGTCATTCCGCTGCTCAGCGACGACGACGTGGATATTTGCTCGACCTACGTGCGCTCTCAGCTTGCCGAAGGCAACGTGGAGCACGCCAACTGGGCGCTCGGCCGCGCGTTTAGTGTTAACGGCCCTGTCGTCCGCGGTGCCGGCCGCGGCGGCAAGGAACTTGGTTTCCCCACCGCCAACCAGTATTTCCCGGATACGCACGCGCTGCCTGCTGACGGCGTCTACGCAGGCTGGTTCTACATCGACCCGACCGCCGCGCGTGTGGACGGCAACATGGAACCGGGCCGCGCCTACGCCGCCGCGATTTCCGTGGGTACGAACCCCACCTTCGGCGACGAGGAGCGCTCCATCGAGTCCTTCGTACTCGACCGCGAGGCTGATCTCTACGGCCACGAGGCCACCGTCGAATTCGTCGCTCACCTGCGGGACATGGTGAAGTTCAACTCCGTGGACGAGCTGCTGGAGAATATGCACCGCGACGTCGCCGCCGCGCGCGTTGCCTTGGCTGCCGATGCCGCCGCCCGTGGCTGGACCCCCGACCAGTACTTCCTCAAGGAGGGCTAGATGAAGCTCATCCTCGACCTCGACACCGGTATTGATGACGCGCTCGCGTTGGCTTATGCGATTTCCGCCCACGAGCGTGGCGAGGCCGAGCTACTGGCGGTGACGGGTACCTACGGCAATGTCGACGTCGAGCAGGGTGTCGCCAACTCTCGCGCGCTTCTCGAGCTGCTGGGACACCCCGAGATTCCTGTCATCCCGGGCCCGCAGAAGCCCGGCTTCGAGGTCCTCGAGATATCCTCGTTCATTCATGGCTCGAACGGTGTGGGCAACGTCGCCTTGCCCGCCGCCCCGGAGCAGATCATCACCACCGATGCGGTCGACTTCCTCATCGAGGCCTACCGCACCCACGGCGCGGATCTCACCATGATTCCCACGGGACCGTCGACCACCATCGCCGCGGCGATGCGTGAGGCACCCGAGCTTGCCGATGCCCCCGTGGTCTTTATGGGCGGAGCCCTCACCGTCCCCGGCAACGTCACGCCGCTGGCCGAGGCCAATGTCATCCAAGACCCCGCGGCAACGGACTTCCTGCTGCGTACCGGTACGAACGTGTCCATGGTGGGTCTCGATGTCACGACGCGCACCGTGCTCACGAAGAAGCACACCGCGCAGTGGCGTGGAACCCTGGTAGGGGACATCTACGCCGACATGTTCGACTACTACATCGACGCCTACGCGAAGTCCGAGCCGGAGCTGGGCGGCTGTGGCCTGCATGATCCGCTCGCCGTCGCGACCGCCTTAACCCCGAGCCTCATCGACTGGCTGCCCATCAACATGATGTGCACTCACGAAGGCCGCACCACGGGAGACCCGGCCCGCTTCCACACGGAGGTCACCTCGCGCGCGGCAGTCGGTGTGGATATCGACCGCTTCGTCGACGACCTCATGGCACGTATGGCCGAGCTTTTTGGTAAATCCAGCGCTGACCTGTAATATCTTCCGAAGTCTGTGTACTGCGGTTCGCAGCAGTTGCAGGCGCGCCTTTCGCGGCGCGACATTTCATGCGGACTGAAATAAAACGAGGAGTAATACTCATGGCATTGACCACTGAGAAGAAGGCCGAAATCCTCAAGGAGTACGGCCTGCACGAGACCGACACTGGCTCTCCGGAGGCGCAGATTGCTCTGCTCACCTCCCGCATCAACACTCTGACCGAGCACCTGAAGACCCACAAGCACGATCACCACTCCCGTCGTGGTCTGCTGCTGATGGTTGGTCGTCGTCGTGGCCTGCTGAAGTACCTGGCTGCCACCAACATCGACCGCTACCGTGACCTGATCGCCCGCCTGGGCCTGCGTCGCTAAGCCTTCCGGTTGCTTTCACACCCCGTCTTCGGACGGGGTGTGTTGCTTTCTAGGGCCGTCGTGATCACGAAGCAGGTATCGCGGCCCCTGAGACGGTAGCTTGGCACCATGGAACCGTATATCGGCATTGTCGTTTTTGAACTTGAATCGGTAGAGCCCAGCGCGCCGTCGTATTTCCGCGAAGATATTGTCCTCGTCCGTGCCACAGACGACGATGAGGCGCGCGCGAAGGTCATGGCGCTGGCGCGTAGCCAAGAATCGGCAGAGCATCCCACGATCGTCATGCGCCACATCGTGGATGTCGCGCCTGCACTCTACGGCACGGTCGAGGGAGACGTGGACCTCTATGCGCGCCACTTTGCGTCGCTTGAGGACTATGCGCGCTTCGACATGAAGCTGGGAGGGCGCGACCCGTTCGCCTAGTCCCGCGCGTGGGCTACACGAGGAGCATTGCCGTGAGGATGTTGATGGCAGCGTGCACGGCGGCGCCGGGCCATAAAGAAGCGCTTTTCTCGCGCAGCCAACCCTGGGCGAAGCCGGTGGCAATCTGCACAACAAAGAGCGGGATGAGGGCGACATCCATCATGGCCAGCGGTAGGTGGATGAGGCCGAAGAGGAGACCCTGCACTGTAATTCCCGCGCCGGCATTCCAGCGTTGGGTGATAATTCCTTGTAGGAAACCGCGGAAGAAGATTTCTTCGCCCACCGCGCGCAGCGCCATCGCGAGGAATCCCATTGCCGTTGTTGCAGTCGTGGTCTGGGCGACAACCTCCGCCGGCACAGGCAACAACACGAGGTAGCTCAGCACCAGCAACACGAGCAGCAGGATGCCGGCCCACGTCCAGCCGTGCGCCTGCGGCCGCCCGAGTCCGACGGTCACGGGCTGGCGCCGGAGAAGAAGAAACACCAGCGTGGGCAGCGACCACAACACGAACATGACCATGGTTTAAGCCTAAGCCTGTACCGCGAGTCAGGGAGCGTGATGTTCGACATAATCCCAGGAAAGCTGCTAAAATCGCTACTCGTTGTAGAAAACCCAACGATTTTTCAACCGGCGGCACCGATGATCGCCGGGCTACAAGGAGTAGAAAACTTTGAGCGCTAAGAACGCTGTTGAATTTAACGTTGATGAGGAATTTGGCATCACCGAGGCGATTGCCACCATCGACAATGGGGACTTCGGTACCCGCACCATCCGCTTCGAGACCGGCCAGCTGGCCCGTCAGGCGGACGGCTCCGTCACCACTTACCTGGATGACGACACCATGCTGCTGGCCACGACCACCGCGTCGAACCAGCCGCGCGAGGGCTTTGACTTCTTCCCGCTGACGGTCGACGTCGAGGAGCGCATGTACGCCGCGGGCAAGATCCCGGGCTCCTTCTTCCGCCGCGAGGGTCGTCCCTCCACCGAGGCCATCCTGGCCTGCCGCCTTATCGACCGCCCGCTGCGCCCGACCTTCGTCAAGGGCCTGCGCAACGAGGTCCAGGTCGTCATCACCGTCATGTCCATGGACCCGGACGAGTACTACGACGTCGTCGCCATCAACGGCGCGTCTGCTGCGACGCAGCTCTCCGGCCTGCCGGTCTCCGGCGCCGTGGGCGGCGTACGCATGGCGCTCATCGCCGATGATAAGCACCCGAAGGGCCAGTGGGTCGCCTTCCCGAACGCCGAGCAGCACGAGCGAGCTCTCTTCGAGATGGTCGTCGCCGGCCGCATCGTGAAGAAGGGCCGCAAGGACGACGTCGCCATCATGATGGTCGAGGCAGGTGCTGGCGAGAACGTCGCCGAGCGCATCAAGGACGGTGCCCCGGCACCGCAGGAGTCCACCGTGGCCGAGGGCCTCGAGGCCGCTAAGCCGTTCATCCGCACGCTGTGTGAGGCACAGGCTGGCCTGGCCGAGCGCGCCGCAAAGGAAACCCAGGAGTTCCCGCTCTTCCCGCCGTACACCGATGACGTGTTCAAGGCCGTGGAAAAGAAGGCCTCCAAGAAGCTGGGCGAGCTGCTCACCATCCCAGGCAAGCAGGACCGCGACGACGCGACCAACGAGTACATGGAAGACATCGAGGAGGATCTCCTCGACCGCTTCGCGGAGTTGGAGGATGCCTCCAAGCAGATTCGCGCTGCGTATAACGCCGTGATGAAGCAGATCGTCCGTTCCAAGATTCTGGCTGAGGGTTTCCGTATCGACGGCCGCGGTGTCACCGACATCCGCGACCTGGGCGTCGAGGTCGACCTCGTTCCGCGCGCCCACGGTTCCTCGCTCTTCGAGCGCGGTGAGACCCAGATCCTCGGTGTGACCACCCTGGACATGCTCAAGATGGAGCAGCAAATCGACTCGCTCACCCCGGTCGATTCCAAGCGCTACATCCACCACTACAACTTCCCGCCGTACTCCACCGGTGAGACCGGCCGCGTCGGTTCCCCGAAGCGCCGCGAGATCGGCCACGGTGCGCTTGCCGAGCGCGCCCTGCTCCCGGTTATCCCGTCCCGTGAGGACTTCCCGTACGCCATCCGCCAGGTCTCTGAGGCTCTCGGCTCCAACGGTTCGACCTCCATGGGGTCTGTCTGTGCCTCTACGCTGTCCCTGTACAACGCGGGCGTGCCGCTCAAGGCTCCGGTCGCCGGTATCGCCATGGGCCTCGTCTCCGGCGAGGTCGACGGCAAGGAGAAGTTCGTCGCGCTCACCGATATCCTCGGCGCCGAGGATGCATTCGGCGACATGGACTTCAAGGTCGCCGGTACCTCCGAGTTCATTACCGCGCTGCAGCTCGACACCAAGCTGGACGGCATTCCGTCTAAGGTCCTGGCGCAGGCTCTGGAACAGGCACGTGATGCCCGCGCCACCATCCTGGACACCATGGCTGAGGTCATCGAGGGTCCGGACGAGATGTCCGGCCTGGCCC
This sequence comes from Corynebacterium sp. CMW7794, assembly GCF_001563605.1. NCBI lineage: Bacteria > Bacillati > Actinomycetota > Actinomycetes > Mycobacteriales > Corynebacteriaceae > Corynebacterium > Corynebacterium sp. CMW7794. The sequence continues at coordinate 18,487 of NZ_KQ961712.1, read as the reverse complement.
CGAAGATCACGTCCGTGAAGATCCCGATGAACAAGATTGGCGAGCTCATCGGCCCGAAGGGCAAGACCATCAACGCCATCACTGAGGAAACCGGCGCGGACGTCTCCATCGAAGAAGACGGCACCGTGTACGTCTCCGCCACCACGGGCGAGGCTGCCGATGCCGCCATCGAGCGCATCAATTCCATCGCCAACCCGCAGCTTCCCAAGGTCGGCGAGCGCTTCCTCGGCACCGTCGTGAAGACGGTCGCCTTCGGTGCTTTCGTCTCGCTCACGCCGGGCCGCGACGGTCTTATCCACATCTCCAAGCTGGGCGGCGACGAGCGCATCGAGCGCGTCGAGGACGTCGTCAATGTCGGCGACAAGATTCAGGTCGAGATCGCGGACATCGACAACCGCGGCAAGATCTCCCTCGTCCCGGTCGAGGAGGACTAGTCCTCATCGGATGAGCGCTTGACGCTCACACGGCCCGCACGGATTCGTTCCGTGCGGGCCGTTCGCGGTTTTCAGGACAACGGGGCGCAGTTCAATCTGGGGCTTTGTTGTTCTGAAATCCAGGCGCGCGGGGCTAGGAGGTCTGGAAGTCGACGACGACGCGCGGCGGGCCCTCGAGGAAGGTCACGGAGTAGGGCAGCTGGCGGTCGAGGCCGATGACGAATTGAGACTGCGCCTCAAAGGCGTTGACGAAGTTGACTCCGGTGACGGCGCCTGCGCCGGGGTAGGTGGTGAACTCGGCGTACTGCTGCTGGAGCTGCGGCGTAGACGGCCACGGGGTGCCTTCGATACCGAGGACGAGGGCGGTGGCCCCGTCGTAGGCGACGGGCTTGCCGGAGGCCTGGGCTGCGGGGGAGTTGGTGTACTGCGTGTACCAGCCAGGCTTTCCGGGGCCGGTGAATTCGATGACGACGCGGTCGTAGCCCTCGTGCGAGCCGACGCGCACGGCGACGGGGACGAGTTCGGCGCCTTCGGCTTGCGTGAGCGGCTGGTCCGCGAGCGACGGGGTGCCGAGGAAACCGGCGGGTGCGGAACCGGCGGTGTCTTCGGGATCGGTGCTCGTGGTGGGCGACTCCGGACTCGATGCCAGGGCGCTGGATTCGGTACTGGACGTTGCTGCACTAGTGGTTCCCGAGCTGGAGGTTGCTGCGGGGGAGGAGGCGGGGGCATCGGAAGGCTCGGTGCTTGAGCAGCCAGCCACGATTAACGGCAGCGCGAGGAGAGCGGAGTAACGGAAGTGGCGTGTGGTACTCATGTCTTCCAGTCTAGGCGGAAAGCGGGTTATAGTAGGGCGGTTTCAATAACGGCGTAGAAGTATGGGTGAGGTGCGAGTGCGGCAATGTGGCGTGGTGCTCGTGGGCGTGTTCGCTCTAGGGCTGGTGTGGCTGGTCGCAGTCGGAGACGTGGCCCGTTACCTTGCGCCACGGTTTAGCTGGCTCCTCATTGCAGCCGGTGTGGTGCTTTTCGGAGCGGCGATAGTTGCGCGGGCGGATCGGCCCGTGCCGCGCATGGCATGGTTGTTGCTCGTTCCTCTGGCGCTGGTGTGGCTCGCGCAGCCGCATCAGTTGGGCTCGACGGTCGCTCAGAATCACGCAGGCGCCCGGCAGCCTGCGGCCTCAGAGTTGCGCGGGAAATCTGCGTTCGCTCCGCTGGGGGAGACCGCGGGAATCCGTGAGTTGAACGTGCGCGCACACTTGGAGCCGGAGAACATTGCTGGCAAAAAGGTAACGGTGCGCGGGTTCGCCGTGCGTGCGGAGGACGGATGGCGCCTGACCCGCTTCACCATTTCTTGCTGTGCGGCCGATGCCATGGCCTATTCGGTGCGGCTGGATACCAACGCCGCGCTGAGCGAGGACGCCTGGTATGAGGTGACCGGCGCAGTGAGTCCGGGCCAAGAACCGGTGCTAGCCGTGGCAGCTTCTCGCGACATCTCCGCTATTGGGGTGCCGGAGGATCCGTATGAGCACTAGAGTCCCGCACCACGTTGATCCGGAGCTTGTTGAAACTAGCGCGCGCCTGCGGCAGATCGGCGTGTGGTCTGTCGTCATTTGTGCCCTAGGCGTGGCTTTGCAGCTTGGGGTTGGGGGACCGTTACGTCTGCACGGCGCGCTCGACGCTTGGGCCACGCTTCTGGTCGCCATTGTCTTCCAAGCCGCACCGTTCCTTGTTGCGGGCGTGGTTGTTTCTGCGGTGCTGGCTGTGCTTGTCCCGGATTCGGTATTCCTGCGCGCCGGGCGCGCTGGGGTGCCGGGGATGGCCGCGGCCGGGGTTATCTTGCCTGGCTGCGAGTGTTCCGCGGTGCCAGTGGCCGCAACGCTCATGCGCCGGGGCGTGCCTGCGAGTGGAGCCTTGGCGTTTATGCTGGCCAGCCCCGCTATCAACCCTGTGGTGCTCGTCGCGACGGCCGTAGCTTTCCCCGATGCGCCTGCGATGGCGTGGGCGCGTCTCGCAGCGGGCCTGGTTGCGGCGAGCATCGTGGGCTGGGCTTGGCAACGCGTGGGCGTTACAGTCGCCGAAAACTCCCGTCATGGCAGCCATGAGCATCACCGTGTCCCAGGCGAGCACCGATGGCGGCACGTTGCGGGACACATCGTGGACGACTTCGCTTCCGCGGGTGGCTGCCTCGTGCTCGGCGCGATGATCGCAGCGACATTGAAGGTGCTCCTACCCGCACAGTGGCTGGAAACGCTGGCAGGCCAACCCCTCCTGGCGATTGCTGCGATGGCGATGCTGGCCATCATCATGAGCGTGTGCTCTGAGGCGGATGCTTTCATTGCAGCCTCGTTCGTGGGAGTCAGTCCGGTTGCGCAACTGGTGTTTCTCACAGTGGGACCGATGGTGGATCTCAAGCTGGTGGCCCTGCAATGGGGCGTGTGGGGTCGCCGGTTCGTGCTCCGGTTTGTCCCTTTAGCTTTTGCTGGGGCGGTCGGTGGCGCCCTCGCGGTGGGACTGGTGGCGTTATAAAAGCGAGCGCGTGCGAGACGAGTAGGATGGCGAAACGAGTAAAAGTAGCCGTAATGCGTTGTATGGAGGTCGCACATGACAATCAAGGTCGGGGTTTTGGGCGCGAAGGGGCGCGTCGGGCAAGCCATCGTAGAGGGTGTGAACGCAGCGGACGACCTGGAGCTCGTGGCGGAGATTGACCGCGACACCCCGCTGCAGGAGCTCGTGGATAACGGCGCGGAGGTTGTCGTGGACTTCACGCAGCCGGGCGTGGTGATGGATAACCTCAAGTTCGTGGTCGAGCATGGCATCCACGCCGTGGTTGGTACGACTGGTTTTGATGCTGAGCGTTTGGCCAAGGTGGAGGAGTGGACTAAGGCCGAGGGGGCGGGTCACGTGCTCATCGCGCCGAACTTCGCCATTTCGGCCGTGCTTACCATGACGCTGGCAAAGCAGGCTGCGAAGTTCTTCGAGACCGCCGAGGTCATCGAGTTCCACCACCCGACGAAGCTCGACGCACCGTCGGGCACGGCCATCCACACCGCGCAGGGCATTGCTGCGGCACGCAAGGAGGCCGGGTTGGGCGCCATGCCGGACGCTACGGAGCAGTCCTTGGAGGGCGCCCGCGGTGCGGACGTCGACGGCGTGCCGGTGCATGCGGTGCGCATGCGTGGCATGGTCGCGCATGAGGAAGTCATCTTCGGTGCCCAGGGCCAGTCGCTCACCATCCGCCAGGATTCCTACGACCGTTCCTCGTTTACCCCGGGCGTGCTCGTGGGCGTGCGCAATATCGCGGAGCACCCGGGTCTCGTGGTGGGCCTCGATAACTACCTGGATCTGTAATGGCGAAAGAAAAGAAGCTCGACGTCCAGCTCATCGCGGCCACGGCATTCCACGCGCCAGCCGATGTGTCCTGGGCGCCGGATGACTCCGCCACGGACGCGGAGGCGTTGGTCGAGTTCGCGGGACGCGCATGTTACGAGTCCTTCGATAAGCCCAATCCGCGCACGGCGACAAACGAGACGTACCTTCACCACATCATGGAGGTCGGCCACGATGCGTTGCTCGAGCACGCCACGGCGACGCTCTACATCCGGGGCATTTCGCGTTCGGCCTCGCACGAGCTGGTGCGCCACCGTCACTTCTCGTTTAGCCAGTTGAGCCAGCGCTTCGTCCACTCGGAGGAAGCGGAGGTTGTGCTGCCGAACTTGGTGGCAGCGGATCCGGAGCTCACGCGGTTGATGCTGCAGGCCGTGGACGAAACGCGCTTCGTCTACGAGGAGCTGCTGCGCGCGCTCGAGGACAAGCTCGAGGACGAGCCCAATGCGTTGCTGCGTAAGAAACAGGCCCGCCAAGCCGCGCGCGCGGTGCTGCCTAACGCGACTGAGTCGCGGATTGTGGTCACCGGCAATTACCGGGCATGGCGCCAGTTTATTGGCGCGCGGGCGACGGAGCATGCTGACTCGGAGCTGCGGGCCGTTGCAGTGGAATGCCTGAAGATTCTGCGCGAGCAGGCGCCGACGCTCTTTGACGACTTCCACATCACGCAGCTGCCGGATGGGACGGAGATGGCGTCGAGCCCGTTCGCGTGAGCGTGGGCTGGCGGATCGGATTTAGACGCCACTCGCGGCCCGATGTCCACATGAGGGCCATGAGCGGGTAACCTTGTACCCCATGAGCACAGGTATGACAGCAAAGAATGGCGTTGAGACGTTCGGACGCGTCGGAGTTGCTATGGTCACCCCGTTTGACGGGGATGGCAACCTCGATCTGCCGGGCGCGCGACGCCTTGCCGCTCATCTCGTCGATAGCGGGATTGACCAGCTGGTCATCTCAGGAACGACGGGCGAATCGCCGACGACGACGCCGGCGGAGAAGGTAGACCTGCTCAAGGCCGTCAAGGCCGAGGTTGGCGACCGCGCGAAGATCTGCGCGGGCGTCGGTACGAATAACACGGCCGTGTCCATCGAGATGGCACGCGCCGCCACTGAGGTAGGCGTTGACAGTCTCCTCGTCGTGGCACCGTACTACTCCAAGCCCTCCCAGGAGGGCGTCTACCGCCACTTTGCTGCTATCGCGGATGCAACGGATACTCCGATCTGCGTCTATGACATCCCTGGCCGCTCTGGCATCGCCATCGAGGCAGATACTCTGCGTCGCTTGGCGGAGCTACCCACCATCCGTGCCGTCAAGGACGCCAAGGGCAACCTTGGACTTGGCGCCGAACTCATGCGAGAGACCGGTTTGGCCTGGTACTCCGGCGATGATCCGCTCAACCTGCCCTGGGTCGCCCTGGGTGCATCGGGCTTTATCTCCGTCGTCGGCCACGCCGCGCCGCAGGCTCTCGCAGAACTTTATACTTCGTTTGAAGCCGGCGATCTGGCGCGTGCGCGCGAGATTAACGCCGAGATCTTGACCCCGCTCATTCACGCACAGGCGCGTCTGGGTGGAGCAACCATGGCAAAAGCGGCCCTGCGACTGCAGGGCATTGATTGCGGAGAGCCGCGTCTTCCGGTCCTCGGAGCGAATGAGGACGAGATTGCTGCTCTGCGCCTAGATATGGAAAAGGCTGGAGTCCTTTAAGAATGACTGAACCCCAAAAACGTGCCCGGAAGGTGACCCGCAAGGCGGGCCCGCCGGCAGAAACCAACGAAGCGGCCTCGAACGAGGCGGCTTCGCCGGTTTTCCAGGCTCCCTCCGAGCAGGCTTCTGCGGCGAATAACAACGCCTCCAACGAGGCTCACTCGTCGTCCTCCAACGACGACGAGGGCAACGGCCGCCGCCGCTCGCGCGGTTCCCGTGGCGGCCGTGGCCGCGGCGGAAACAACCGTGGCAACAACGGCAATAACAACAATAACGGCAATGACAACGGTGGCGACCAAAACCACGGCGGCAACAACCGTGGCCGTGGCCGTGGTCGCGGCGGCAACAATGGCGGCAAGAATAATGGCCGCGGTCGCCGCAACGTACCGAAGTCGATGCAGGGCGCCGACCTGACCCAGCGCCTGCCGGAACCGCCGAAGCAGCCGAAGGACGCACTGCGTCTCTACGCGCTGGGCGGCATTTCCGAAATCGGCCGCAACATGACGGTCTTCGAGTACGGCGATGACATCCTCATCATCGACTCGGGCGTCCTCTTCCCGTCCTCGGGCGAGCCGGGCGTCGACCTCATCCTGCCGGACTTCGGCCCGATTGAGAAGAAGCTCAAGAAGGTCAAGGCTCTGGTCGTGACCCACGCGCACGAGGACCACATTGGTGCGATCCCGTGGCTGCTCAAGCTGCGCGCAGATCTGCCGATCATCGCTTCGCGCTTTACCATCGCGCTCATCGCCGCGAAGTGCAAGGAGCACCGCCAGAAGCCGAAGTTCGTTGAGGTCAACGAGAAGTCGGATCTCAACTACGGCCCGTTCCGCCTGCGCTTCTGGGCCGTCAACCACTCCATCCCGGACGCGCTGGGCATCATGCTTGGCACCCCGGCTGGCAACATCATCCACACGGGTGACATCAAGATGGACCAGACGCCGCTCGACGGCCGTCCCACCGACCTGCCGGCGCTGTCCCGCTACGGCGACGAGGGCGTGGACCTCATGCTCTGTGACTCGACGAACGCGAACATCCCGGGCGTTTCGGCCTCTGAGGGCGACATCCCGGCGACCTTCCGTCGCCTGGTCTCGGGCGCGAAGCAGCGCGTTATCATCGCGTCCTTCGCTTCGAACGTCTACCGCGTGCAGGCTGCTATCGATGCCGCCGTCTACGCCGGCCGCAAGGTCGCCTTCAACGGTCGCTCGATGATGCGCAACATGGAAATCGCGGAGAAGCTCGGCTTCCTCAAGGTTCCGCGCGGCACCATCATCCCGATTGATGAGGCCGCAAAGATGGCCCCGCACAAGGTCCTGCTCATCACGACAGGTACGCAGGGCGAGCCGATGGCGGCGCTGTCGCGCATGGCCCGCCGTGAACACCGCCAGATCACCGTTCGCGCAGGTGACATGATCATCTTCTCCTCCTCGCTCATCCCGGGCAACGAGGAAGCCGTCTACGGTGTCATGAACATGCTCTCGCAGATCGGCGCTGAGGTCATCACCAACAAGGAAGCCAAGGTCCACGCTTCGGGTCACGGCTACGGTGGCGAGCTGCTCTTCCTGTACAACGCGGCACGCCCGAAGAACGCTATGCCGGTCCACGGCGAGTGGCGCCACCTGCGTGCGAACAAGCAGCTGGCTATCTCCACCGGCGTTCCGGAGGATCGCGTGGTTCTCGCACAGAACGGCGTTGTGGTCGAGCTACGCCACGGCCGCGCGCAGGTCGTCGGCCAGATTCCGGTCGGTAACCTCTACGTGGACGGCGTGTCCATGGGCGAAGTCGACGCTGACACCCTGGCTGACCGCACCAACCTCGGTGCCGGCGGCGTTGTCTCCATCACCTGCGTCATCGACAATCGTACGATGCGCCTCATGGAGCACCCGACCGTCGCGACGACGGGCTTCTCCGACGACGACCGTGCCCTCGTGCCGGAGGTCGCCAAGCTCGTGGAGAACACCATGAACGATCTGGCCGCGGAAGGCGAAAACGACACCTACCGCATGGTCCAGAAGCTGCGTCGCAAGGTCTCCAAGCTCATGGAGTCCAAGTACAAGCGCGAGCCGGTCATCCTGCCGACCATCGTCCCGACCGCGTCGGGCAACGTCGTCGCCGATGATGACGAGGTCCACGCGTCCCTCGAATCGCTCTAAGCGACACCGCGCACAGCGCCCCAGCCGCAGCCCGGCTGGGGCGCTCGGCGTTTTCACAGAACTGTGAAGTTACGCCGAATTCCTGTACAGATTCGGTGAGTGTGCGTGAGGCGCGTTCGCGTGGGTAGTGCGCGACTATGCTGGGGCTCATGTCTTTTTCGTCTGCTGAACGCGCCCGCTTGGTGGCGCTCTTCCATGAACTTGGTCCGGATGCCCCCACGCTGTGCGAAGGATGGACCACGCGCGATCTCGCCGCACACCTGTGGGTGCGCGAGAACCGCCCCGATGCCGCCGCAGGCATGTTCGTGCCGGCACTCGCTGGTCGCCTCGACAACGCCATGGCGCAGGCCAAGGGGCGCGACTTCGATGAGCTTGTGGACGCGTGGGGGAGGGGAGCCTCAAAGTACAATCCTTTGCGTTACGCCGACTCGAAGGTGAATTTCGCGGAGCACTACATTCACTTGGAAGATGTGCGCCGCGCCAATGGGCAGACTACGCCGCGGGATTTCTCGGACGCGGTCAGCGACGAGATGTATTCGACTCTGGGCATGCTCGCCAAGCGTATGCTCTCCAAGTCTGCGCAGCCGGTCGCGCTTTTCGCGGCGGGCTACCCGCGCATCCTCGTCGCGGATAAGCACGGCGTGGCGGCCAACGGCGGCGCCGTCGTTCGTGTGTCTGGCACGGTGGGCGAGCTCATCCTGTGGACCTACGGCCGCGACGCCGCGGAGGTCACCATCGAGGGTGATGCGTCTGCCATCCACCGCGCCAGCCTCTAAGTCAAGCCCAATCGCTTGACAATCACGTGTGCCGCGGAAAAGAGCGCCATATATAGAGAAAACATCCTGTCGCCCGTGTGGCGCGTGTGATTATTGGGGTCGTAGTCGCTAAAGTGGCGACTATGTCTGTCAAAAATGCTGCTTCGCGAGGCGCGCGGGGCAAGAAGGGTGCGTCGAGCACCCATCGTTCCGCGCGCCGTAACCAAACAGCCGGGGCCTCAGCGTCGCGCTCGCGTCCTGCAGGCCGGGCGCGTTCCGGCGCGCCCGAAACGCTGTCCGTCACCTCCTCGCACCGCGCTGCCGTGTCCGCCGACGAGCGGACCGGTAGCGCTTTCCGTGCGGTAGGCCACGGTCTCGGCGCGGCGTTTGGTTTTACGGCCCGCGGTGTGGGTTCACTTACCCGTGGGCTGGGCAGTGGCATAGCCAGCGCCGCGCGGCGTGGTGACAGCTATGACGATTATGACGAGGTCGACGAGTTCGACGACAACTTTGAAGCAGAGGAGTCAGACACCATTTCTGGTCGCACGTCCCGGTCCGGAGCTACATCCAAGGCAGGGAAGAAGCAGGACGACACGCAGGCTGCCGTCGACGCGGAGCTCGACAACCTTGCCAGCCGCCACGCCCCGCGCGGCGTGCACGTGGAGAACCCGGACGCCTGGGGCTTAGTCCTCATCGGTCTGGCTGCGGTCCTCGGCGCGTCCGTGTGGCTTGATATCGCGGGCCCCATCGGCGCAGCTATCGCGACCGCAGCACACCTGGCCATCGGTGCGGGTGCCGTCGTGCTGCCCGTCGCTCTCATCGCGCTAGCCCTCGTGCTCATGCTCGACCTCCATGGACCCGAGGGCGTCATGAGCGCCCGCGTCATTGGCGGAACCGCCATCATCATCGTGTCCATGCTCGGGCTCATCCATCTCTTCGCGGGCAACCCCACCGAGTGGGTGGACCGCGAATTCGCTGGCGGTGCCGTGGGTGCCTGGACCGGCGGTCTGCTCGCTGCCGGTTTCTCCAGCTACGTCGCCATCCCGCTGCTCATCCTGGTCATCATCTACGGTGCGCTCACCGTCACTGGCATCACCATGCGACAGGCGTGGGATTGGGTCGTCTCCGTCGTGAAGTCTTGGCTGCCCGAGCGCGGTACCGAAGACTACGACGAGGGTGAGGACCTTTATGGCCGCGCCGACTCTGATATCGATGCCATCGCCGAGGGGCGTTCCCGCCCGAGCGAGGAGCGTCGTCCCCGCGCCGTGCGCAGCCCGATGGAGAACTACCCGGTGGAGGAGCTTGGCCGTCATCCAATGGATACGGAGGACGTTCCGCGCAGCCCCCGCCGCCGCTCCCAGCAGATCCCCCGCCCGGCCACGAACCAGCGCGTCGGCGACACGGACGAGTTCCCGGCCGTTACCGAGCCGGCCACGATGTCCTTTGCCGCCCAGGAGCCCGAGCCTGAGCCGGAAGCCCCGACGCGCTCCATCAAGCGCTCGGCGTCGGTCGCTGACATTGTCTCGTCGCGCAAGCAGGATTCCGGTTCGCTCAAGCGCACTGCCACGACCGCTGCCAACACCGTCGCTGGTGCTGCGGCGGGTGCTGCTGCAGGCGCCGCCACCGGTGCCGTGCGCGAGGGCGCCAAGACCGCCGCGGCCGTGTCCGGTGCGGCCGCTGCTGCTGCCGATGCCACCGGGCGTATCAGCCAGGCCGTCTCCACGCCGCCGAAGGCAGCCCCGGCTGCCGAAGCCCCGGTTTCTGACACCAAGGCGTCGTCACGCGAAGCCATCCGTGAGGCCATCATCGCCCGCTCCGGCATGGACCCGGCGACCGGTCGCAACGTGGAGGCGGAAGCCGAGGCTGGAAAGGCTGCGGCTGCGGCCCCGGCGGCATCGGCAAGCCCCGCGGCGTCTGGCGCCGCCGGACAGTCGGACACGCACTACGACCTGCCGCAGACCTCGCTGCTTACCGCTGGCGCACCGACGAAGGCCCGTACGGAGGTCAACGACCGCATCATCGAGGCGATCACCGAGGTCTTTGACGAGTTCAAGGTCGACGCACAGGTCACCGGCTTCTCGCGCGGCCCTACGGTCACACGCTACGAGATTGAGCTCGGCCCGGGCGTCAAGGTCTCGAAGATTACGAACCTGCAGTCCAACCTCGCCTACGCCGTGGCGACGGAGAATGTTCGCCTGCTTACGCCGATCCCGGGCAAGTCTGCCGTGGGTATTGAGGTCCCCAACCCGGACCGTGAGATGGTGCGCCTGCGTGAGGTCCTCGACTCGGACAATATGCATGCCTCGGACGACCCGATGCTCATCGGCCTGGGCAAGGACATCGAGGGCGAGTTCATCTCCTCCTCGATTCAGAAGATGCCGCACTTGCTCGTCGCCGGTGCGACCGGTTCCGGTAAGTCCGCGTTCGTGAACTCTATGCTCGTCTCGCTGCTTACCCGCGCGACGCCGGAGCAGGTGCGCCTCATCCTCGTCGACCCGAAGATGGTGGAACTCACGCCATACGAGGGCATCCCGCACCTCATCACGCCGATCATCACGCAGCCGAAGAAGGCCGCGGCGGCCCTGCAGTGGCTCGTCGAAGAGATGGAGCAGCGCTACATGGACATGAAGTCCGCGCGCGTGCGCCACATCAAGGACTTCAACCGCAAGGTCCTCTCCGGCGAGATTCAGGCTCCGGCGGGGTCGCAGCGCGAGATGCACCCGTATCCGTTCATCGTCTGTGTCGTCGACGAGTTGGCCGACCTCATGATGACCGCCCCGAAGGAGATCGAGGAGTCCATCGTCCGCATCACGCAGAAAGCGCGTGCGGCTGGTATCCACCTCGTACTCGCCACCCAGCGTCCGTCCGTGGACGTCGTCACCGGTCTCATCAAGACCAACGTGCCGTCGCGTCTCGCGTTCGCGACGTCGTCGCTCACCGACTCTCGCGTCATTCTCGACCAGGGCGGCGCGGAGAAGCTCATCGGCATGGGCGATGGCCTGTTCATCCCGCAGGGTGGTCGCCCCGTGCGTATGCAGGGTGCCTTCGTCGCCGACGACGAAATCCAGGCTGTCGTTGACGCCGCTAAAGCACAGGGCGAACCGGACTACACGGAGGGCGTCACTGAGGACAAGCAGGCCGAATCTAAGAAGGATATCGACGAGGACATCGGAAAGGACCTCGACGACCTGCTCGAGGCCGTCGAGCTCGTCGTCACCTCGCAGCTCGGCTCGACCTCGATGCTCCAGCGCAAGCTGCGCATCGGCTTCGCCAAGGCCGGCCGCCTCATGGACCTTATGGAATCTCGCGGTATCGTCGGTCCCTCCGAGGGCTCCAAGGCCCGCGAGGTGCTCACCAAGCCTGAGGAACTCGAGACCATGCTGTGGTACTTGAAGGGCGCCGACCCGGCCGAGGCACCCAAGGAAGTCCAGGAGGAGCTTGACCTGGAGGCTGACTCCGCCGAGGAGAGCTCGGACACTGAGGGGACGACGACCGTCGAGGCGACGTACAACCCGTCCTCCGGCGCGTTCTAATCCGGCTGTGACCATAAACCCCGTGGCGCTTACGAGTGCCACGGGGTTTCGTGTAAGCTAGCCCAAGTATTGGAGGGGAGTACCCCACTCCGTCGGCGCTGATCGTCAACACGGTCAGTTGTGCGGCGCCTAGCGTCGCACGGCTCCCGGTCGCGCCGGCCCGCATCAGTTTCCGCGCCCGCGGGAGCGGGCGGGCGGGGGAGACCTCCGGTCTTTTTTGCAACGTCGACCGGAGGATACGTCTTTATGCACGTCGCGCTATGGATATGGGCGGTTACGCTCATTGTCATTCTTGGCTTCTTTATCTTTGACTTCTACTCCCACGTGCGCACCCCGCACGAGCCGACTCTCAAAGAGTCCGGCATGTGGACCTTGTTCTACGTCTGTCTCGCGCTGCTCTTCGGCGCGATGGTCTGGATTGTCTGGGACCACGAACACGGCATGCAGTACCTCACGGGTTACGTGACGGAAAAGGCGCTGAGTGTCGATAACCTCTTCGTCTTCGCGCTCATCATGGGTGTCTTCAAGATTCCGCGCAAGTACCAGCAAAAGGTGCTGCTCATCGGTATTGTTCTCGCGCTGGCATTCCGCCTCGTCTTTATTTTGCTCGGAGCTGCCGTTATTGCGGCGTGGTCGGACGTGTTCTACCTGTTCGCGATCTTCCTGCTCTACACAGCCGTGAAGCTCATTATCGACGAGATTCGCGATGCCCCGGAGACCGACCCGAACGACATGTTCATCATCAAGATGCTCCGCAAGGTCATCCACGTCACCCCGCGCTACCATGGCGATAAGCTCACCCACCGCGACGAGAAGTCCGGGAAGAAGGGGCTTACCCCGCTCTTCATTGCCCTGGTAGCCATCGGAGCCATTGACGTCATGTTCGCCTTCGACTCCATCCCGGCTATCTACGGCATCACGAGCGAGGCTTACCTCGTCTTCACCACGAACGCCTTCTCGCTCATGGGCCTGCGCCAGATGTACTTCCTGCTCGACGGCCTCCTTGACCGTCTGGTCTACCTGCCCTACGGTCTCGGACTCATCCTGTTCTTCATCGGGTCCAAGCTCCTGCTCCACGCCCTCCACGATAACAACCTGCCGTTCATCAACGGCGGCGAGGACGTCCACGGTGCCCCAGAGATTTCCACCGTCGGCTCGCTCATCACGATTGTCAGTATCCTCACCATTACGGTGCTGCTGTCTATCTGGAAGAACAAGCGCGACGAGGCCCAAGGCGGCATCCGCGTCTCCCACAACCACTACGACTGGGATGACGAGGGCAACAAGATTGTCCGCGACAAGAAGGGCGACCTCATCGGCTTTGCCTCCGAGGTTCCCAAGGCACAACTGCCTTAACCCCACAACGCACTAACGCCCCGCGATGACGCGGGGCGTTTCTTTTGTCTTAGTCCTCGAAGCTATTAATCACCGGGTTCCACTCGCGCACGGCACGCGCGGTGACAATGCCTTCCGTGTGGAACGGGTCGCCGTCCATGAGCTCAATAGCCTGGGCGACGGTTGTGTTCTCGTCCTCGTACTGCGTGACGATGAGCGCGCCACCCTTCGAATCAGTAAACGGGCCGGAGCCGAGAATGTGGCCCTGTGCCTTGAGATCGTTGATGAAGTCACGGTGCTTCGGGCGGACATCGGCGAGGCGGGGGTCGTTGGGGTTGTAATCGTAGATAAAGGCGAAGTACTTCATGGCCCCCAAGTGTAGGCGGTAGCCCGCGGGCGGGGAGGGGGAACGGGTAGGATAACTGGCGTGAATACCGCAAGCCCCGCTCAGAAGCCGTCGAATTGGAACCTGCCCAATCTGTTGACGAGTCTTCGCATTCTTTTTATTCCTGTCTTCGCGTGGCTCGCGCTCACTGACCACCAGTGGTGGGCGTTTATCGTCTTCGTCCTGCTCATGATCACGGACAAGCTCGACGGCGACATCGCCCGCGCCCGCAATATCGTGACGGACTTCGGCAAAATCGCCGATCCCATCGCAGACAAGGCGCTCATGACCACCGCGCTCATCTGCCTCAACATTGCCTACGGCCTGCCGTGGTGGATCACCATCGTTATTCTCGTGCGCGAGTTGGGCATTACTTTCTGGCGCATGTTCCTCCTGCGCCAGGGCAAGGTCGTGCCGGCCTCCAAGGGCGGCAAGCTCAAGACCGCGCTCCAGTCGCTTGCCGTGGGGCTGTACCTCTGCCCGCTGCCGCACTGGATGGACGTGCCCAACCTCGTGGTCATGCTGCTCGCCGTCGTCGTCACCGTCGTGACCGGCATCCAGTACCTCATCGATGGCCGGCGTGAAAATGCGTAGCGCCGATCTTCTCGCCCTCCTCGTCGCCCGCGGAGAGACCGTCGCGTTCTGCGAGTCCCTTACCGCAGGTCTTGCCGCCGCCACGCTTGCCGATGCCCCCGGTTCCTCCGCCGCCCTCCGCGGCGGCCTTGTCACCTACGCGACTGAGGTCAAGAGTCACTTCACGGGTGTGCCCGTCGCAGTACTCGAGGCCCAAGGCGTTGTGTCCGCCGCGACTGCCCGGGTCATGGCCCATGCCGCCGTGCGCGAAACCGGCGCCGACTGGGGCGTCTCGCTCACCGGCGTCGCAGGCCCCGACCTCCAAGAGGGCAAGGCACCCGGCACCGTCTACATCGGTATCTGGAACAACGCTGCGAACGACGGTCAGGAATTCGCCGCTGTGGGCCTGGGCGGGACGCGCGCCGAGATTCGCCGCGGCGCCGTGGACCAAGCCTTTGATTTCCTCGCAGAATGCCTGGCAGCAGCACCCGTGAAAGAAAATTGAGTCGAGCGGGAACAACTTTGCACCGCGGCCCGTTGTACTCAGTGATGAACACAACTACTGCACTACTTGATAAGACCGTTTCCACGTCCGTGGCTCCGGCCGAGCGCCGTCGTGCACCCGAGCCGCTCCTACGCGAAGCCCTTGGACTTACCCTCCGTGCCTTCCGCGCGGACAAGGGCGTGACGCTGCGCGAACTCGCAGCCATCGCCCACGTCTCGCCCGGCTACCTGTCTGAGCTCGAGCGCGGCCGTAAGGAGGTCTCCTCGGAGATGCTCGCCGCCGTCTGCCACGGCCTAGACACCACGGTGGCGGAGGTCCTCATTGAGGCCGCCGGCAACATGGTTCTGCCCTCCGTCGAGGAGGAGCTGGCCAACACCGCTCCCGCCGCCTCCGAGGCCTAAACCCGGACACAGAGCACCCGCCTCCGCGCGGGTGCTTGTGCGTATCTGGACCTACCTGGCCCTCCGAGGATGGTCATTCACCCTGCTCGCGGATTCACGCCAAGAGACGCATCCTGCATGAATGGCTATCCTCCGAGGGTCGTCTCGTGCGCGTCGAGCCAGAACCTGTGTGTTTCCCGGCAATGAGGTGGCGAATCGATGACAAATGCCTACCCCGTAGGGGAGAATGGCGGCGCCCGGCCGAACGCTTGACTAGGATGGTGGCCGGATTAGAAACGAAATTCTTTAGGAGAAAGGGCCACACAGAAGCTATGGCTAACCCGTTTGTGAAGGCATGGAAGTACCTCATGGCACTCTTTGATTCCAAGATCGAGGAGAACGCGGATCCCAAGGTACAGATTGAGCAGGCCATCTCCGAGGCCCAGCGCCAGCACCAGGAGCTCTCCCAGCAGGCTGCTGCCGTCATCGGTAACCAGCGCCAGCTGGAGATGCAGCTCAACCGCCGCCTGGGCGACATTGAGAAGCTGCAGGCGAACACCCGCCAGGCCATTCAACTCGCCGACAAGGAGCGCGCGAACGGCAACGAGGCCAAGGCCATCGAGTACGAGAACGCTGCCGAGGCTTTTGCCGCGCAGCTCGTCACCGCCGAGCAGTCCGTGGAGGACACGAAGAAGCTCCACGACCAGGCTTTGCAGCAGGCTGCCGCGGCTCGCCAGGCTGTCGAGCGCAACGCCACCGTGCTGCGCGAGAAGGTCCAGGAGCGCTCCAAGCTGCTCTCCCAGCTCGAGCAGGCCAAGATGCAGGAGAAGGTCTCCGAGTCCCTGCAGTCCATGAACGAGCTCACCAATACCAACACGCCGTCGCTCGACGCTGTGCGTGACAAGATCGAGCGTCGTTACGCCAACGCGCTGGGCCAGGCTGAGCTCGCGGAGAACACCGTCGACGCCCGCATGCGCGAGGTCCAGCAGTCGGGCATCCAGATGGCGGGCCACTCCCGTCTCGAGCAAATCCGCGCCGAGATGAACGCCCCGAAGTCCGTCGAGGGCACCAAGGCAGACGCCATCGAGGCACCGTCTACCGCCTCCTCGGCTGCCGATGCCGCCGCACAGCCCAACACGGCCTCCGACGACGCCGTCCAGGCTCGCCTCCGCGAGCTCCGCGGCGAGCAGTAACCTAAGATAGCTCGGGCCCCGGCATCAGTAGGATGCCGGGGCTTCGTTGCGCCTAGCGACGGCAGTTTAGAACAACGAAGGGTCCGGAACCGCGCGGTTCCGGACCCCTCATAGTCCTAAAATCTGTCCCTAAATCCTGGCGTGCGCCGTCGCCACCGATGGCGGTCCATTAGGACGACCGAGCGTGGGACGCCATCCATTCCTTCATGGATGAGAATGGTCCGCGGTAATAGGCCTGGTTCGAGAAGTCGTAGGAACCGAATTCAATTGTGCCGTCGGGAAGGCGGTGATGCACCGCGTAGGAAAACCCGTCATAGTGTTCCACCGGGAACCAGTACTGTAAGTCGAGGCCAAAGCCCTGGCACAAGTCACCGAAGGCTCCGTAGCCAGTATCGATGTAGTACATCTCCCGCGGATCGTAGTGAGGCGAAACTAGTACGAAACCCGGTGCCCTGAAGTCGCCGTATTGGGTGAAAAATTCTCGATATTCGTTGGGTACCGACTCCGGTAGTGACGTTGTGGCCGCTGTGATATACCTTTCGCGCTCGGCGTAGGAGATGAGTCGGTGGTCGCGATCGTTCTTAAAAGTATCGGGGTCAATCATGCCGTTCGTCGCTTCCTATATAGTGGCTACGACATCCCACCCCGACATCGACGAAGAATCCACAAATCTGATCACCAGAATCCTCAAAGCCTAAGCCAAAACTCGCGGACTAGGAAGAATTTGTTATGTCCATGAGGTTTTGGACTAGGACAAATTGTGCAAGTCTGGTTGAAGTAGGGATCGAGGATGAGCTCGGGGTACTGGTTCGAGTTCCCGGCTGAATGGGGTGTAGTCGGCCTTGATCTAGTTGAAGCCCTAGGGGCAGGTGATGAGTTTCGCGGAGTGAGGGGCTGGGCTGAAGTGGTGGAAATTTTAGTTGTCGTTTCCAACACGATGTCAAGTGCGAGCAATTACAATAATCTGAAAATAGTAACTACATCACATAAAGCTGAGGAGGCGAAATGGTGACACAAGGCTCGCACAAGGGCCTGGTTGGTCGAAGTAGGTGGAAAACGAGCATTTCGGTACTGTAATTCTGTTGGCGTTGCAAGCATTACCTGCGCTAGCTGCGGACAGCTCGAATTTCGATTTTCCAGTTAGACCGGCTATGGAATCGCAGCCAATTTCTGAGGAGACTTCAGGGCTTCGTGTTGTTGCACCTGAAGACCGGGAGGATTACGAGAAGGAGTTTTATTTTCCTGAGGATGAGCCTGTTACTGTCGATGGCCAGAAGGGCCAGACACAGCAGGATCTTGAGCAAACTCGCGAGTTACTCGAAAGGGTAGTTGAAGATAGCCAACCGCAGAGTGAATTGGTTCAAGGTAGCATGTGGTCGGATCGTTATGGGGTGCCGCTTGATGTTGATCGGCAACGTGCGGATTATGCTGAGGTGACCGTTGCAGAGGAAAGTTCTCAGGTCGATAGCTTGGCGCGGGCAGCATATCGATGTGAGTCCTTTTGGCCAACGGGTATTGAAGTGTGCGGTGCAACTCTCGATCAATATGAGCGTCTAGGAGGTCTGACGAGTTGGCTTCTTTACCCAACGGAGGTGAAGAAACAAAACCCTGACGGGCGAGGTTTCCGTCAGCAGTTTGTTAATGGGTGGATTTACTGGTCGCCGGAGCATGGTGCGCATGCGGTGTCTCGAATGACTGCCGCAGTGTGGGCGCGCAATGGCTGGGAAGCGGGATGGCTTGGTTATCCGACCAGTGGCGAAAACCCAGTCAACGGTGCGACCGCTCTCGACGGTGAGGTTTCAGGTTGGATGCAGCAATTTGAAGGCGGCAGGATTTATCGAAGTCCGGCACTTCAAGGCTTCCAAGTGGCGAGCATCAATGGCTTAATTTTAGACAAGTGGTTGGCTGAAGGTGGAACAAACTCGACGCTCGGCTTTCCTGTGGCAGATGAGGCGATGACGCCAGATCGGGTTGGGCGATTTTCGCGATTTCAAGGCGGATCCATTTATTGGCATCCACGGTTTGGTGCGCACTCCGTGGAGGGGGAAATACTTAAGAAATGGGGTGCAGCTGGATTTGAAGTGGGTGAGTATGGTTACCCCATTGCTGATGCCGTGGTTGAAGAGGGACCTGACCCCTGTTTGGTGGACACCTGATAT